>NZ_JBIWFV010000002.1:0-2979 GCF_044763255.1 Streptomyces sp. NPDC096176
CGGCGACGACGGCGACACCACCTTCCCGCACCCCGGCCGGTACACCCGAAGCTCCGTACCCAACCGCACCAGCACGTCATTGCACCGGTCACCGTCGACATCGCCGAAGGGGACGAGGTGGGCGCTCGCCGAGAACGTGCCGCCCGCCTGCCGCGACGACACCCCGCCGGTCCCGTTGCCCCGGTACTGGGACACCAGACCGGCCGAGTCCTTCACCAGCAGCTCGCCGAAACCGTCGTCACCCAAGTCACGCCACACCGGTGAACCGCCCCGGACCGACACCGCACCCGACGCCTTCAGCTCCGCGCCCTGGCCGTCCGCCGGCTTCGCCGACAGCGACCACGTGTACGCACCGTTCGCCACCAGCCGCCCGGACGCGTCCTTCCCGTCCCACGAACCCGAGACCAGACCACGCGCCTCACCACCCGACAACGTCCGCACCACAACCCCGGACGCCTTGTGCCGCAGCACCAACGACCACGACCCAGCCGGCTTCGACAACCACCAACGCGGCTTCCACACACCACCCTTCACGTTCACCGACACCGCAGCATCGGAGTCCAGCAGGCTCAGCGCCGAGTTCGCGACCCCGGACGGAACGACGTGCGTGTCACCCGCCGGGTCCACGTAGGTCAGGTGCCCGCCGAAGCGGTCGACGTTCCAGCCGCGGCCGGGCTCCACGGCCGCCGGCTTGCCGACGACACGGGTCCCCGCCGTACCGCGGACGTCGGTGATGCTCAGGACGCCGCCCTGCTCCCAGCCGACGTATCCGTCACCGAGGACGGCGGACCGGTGCGCCGGAAGGGACACGTTTCGCTTGGTGTTCATGTCGTACACGCCGGCGGTCCCCGCGCACTTCCAGTACACGCTGGACGACCACACCTGGACGTCCTGGAGATCGCAGGTCCCGACGTCGACGCTGCGGAGGGTCTTCCCCGTCCGTACGTCGACGGCGTCGACGATTCCGGCCGCCGTGCCCTCGATCCACAGCGTGCCGCCCACGAGCGAGGTGGCCCGGAAGCCGATGTCACGGCCGAACACCCGTGTGCGGGAGTCCAGGTCGATCACCTCGTGCTCGACGTGGCCCACGGAGTATGCGGCATACCGGCCCGACGCCTCCAGATCGTCGCTCAGGTACACGTTCGGGATGTTGGTGCCGGGCAGCTGCTGATCGGGCCCGACGATGTACAGGCCGACGCCGTTGACCTCCTCGAACACAAGACGGCCGTCGCCGGTGGGCCGCAGCTCGGGGCACCAGTAGGGGTCACAGCCTCCGTAGAACTGATAGCTGTTCTCGCCCCGCTCCGTGCGCTTCTCCGCGCTGAGTTCGCCGTTCACCGTGAGCGCGGTCGAGCGCACCTTGGCGGTGTTGTACGGCACCCGGTCGACGGTGTGCAGCTCGCCCTGCGCCGCGGCCAGGCGCACGGTGCGGGTGCCGACCAGCGGGATGTCCACGACCTTGGTCGCCTGCGGATCCCCGGCCGCGTCCTCCCGCACCGAGTGCACCGAACGCTCTGTGCCCTCCCCGGCCCGGACGAACAGCGCCCTGCCGTCGACGCGTCCCGCTCCGGGCACGGTGCCGACGACACGATCGAGGACCACACGCTCGGCGCCGCCCGCCAGCGGGACCGCCGAAACCGTCCTGAAGGCGGCCTCCTCGACCGGCCGAGACACCAGCAGGTCGTCACCCATCACGGTGAAGGCAGCACCGCCCGCCCTGTCGACCGGAAGCTCGTGGGCCGGCGCGGACCAGTCCGTGACGTCCCAGATCTTCACCAGCCCGTCCACGGGCAATTCCACGAGATGGCGGCCGGAGAGCTGGGCGCGCCCGACCAGACCGGTGCCCTTGAACGGCGTCGGGTGCAGACGGAACGACCTGTCGACATAGCCCACCGAGGCATTGCCGCCGTGAAGGTAGGAGACGAAGAACCCGTACGTGTCGGCCAGACCGTTGCTGCCGACGATCGTGGTGTCCTCCGGAAGCCCCGTGAGCGTACGGTCCGTCCGGACACCGTCGACCAGGGCCAGTTGGTGCACGGCGACACTGCGGCCGTCCTTGAACTCCGAGGTGATGACCGTCTCACCCAGGACGTGCCGGAACGACTGTCCCTCGGGGACGACGATGGTCCGCTCGTGGCCGCCCTTCATGTCCTGCAGCACGACCTGCTTCTGCTGCGGGTGCCAGCGGGCGACCGTGTCCGACCCGGTGCTGTGGAGACTGTGCGCGCCCTTGGCGTCGTACGGCGTCTGCGACCCGTCGGCGTACGAGACATGGGTGTAGCCGCCGTTGTGGTCACCGCGGATGAACCCGGAGGCACCCGCGACCGGAACCTTCGCCGCATTGGGGTCGAGCGACTTCTCGACCGGGATCGTCAGCGCCGGAGGCGCGTCCGCGGCCACCGCGGGCGTGACACCCAGCGGGGCGACGGCGGACGTGAGTGCCGCCACGAAAGCGACGGCGGCCGTCATACGGGCATGACGGCTCATGGGCGCATTGCGCAACAAGAAAGGCCCCTCCCCAGGAAACCTGCTGTTCGTGGAGACGGGCGCGGCGCTTGATGCGGCCCCCCGGCCGTGCGTTCGCACACCCGTCTCGTAATGCGCTGAGCGTACAGCAGGGCCCGTACGACACCTCGGTGTCGTACGGGCCCTGATCAAGCAGTCAAGCGGTCGAGCAGCCGGGCGAGTCAGCCGTTGCGCTTCCAGCGCGGCTTGTCGTCACGGCGGCCGCCGCCGAACGAGCCGGAGCTCGAACCGGCGCCACCGCGGTGGTCGTCGCGGCGGCCGTACGGGCGGTCACTGCTGCCGGAGCGGAAGCCGCCGGAGGGACGGTCGTCGCGACGGTCACGGTTGAAGGGGCGGTCGCTGCCGCGGTGGCCGGCCGGACGGTCGTCGCGGCGGAAGCCACCACGGTCGTCACGACGCTCGAAGCCACGGTCGCGGTTGAAGCCGCCACGGTCAGCACTGCCACCACGGTCG